>NZ_CP196823.1:0-28794 GCF_051912485.1 Nitrobacter sp. JJSN
TTCCGCGCTCAAAAGGCTTAAGACTCGGCGGGCTCTCCGAACCATGTACCGGAGCAAAAAAAGCGATCAGCAATATTGTTGCTAGTAGGTAGCGTTTCATGGTTCGTCCTCGACGCGCTGAATGCGGTAGCCGTCGGCTTTGGTCATCCAGGAAAGAAACGTTCTTTGGCCGTCTGAGACCAAGAGCGGGTGATCGGAGGCGTCCGTTGTGCTCGCTACTGGCAAAGGTTTTGACCAACTCAAGCCATCATCATGAGAGGTCATCAGATTGACTGTCGTTTTCTGTCCGTCAAATTCCTTCCAGGCGACCGTCAAGCCATGCGGGCCAGCCAGCACGTAGGGTCTCGTCGGGTTGCGACCGGGTTGGCCAATCGCAATCGGGTCAGAAAATGTTCGCCCTTGGTCTGTCGAGCGTGCATAGAAGAGACCTTTGCGAATTTTGCCGGCAGTGTACCAAGCGATGTGATAAGTCCCGGCTGGAGAAATTGACAGACTGGGGCCATGGTGAGGGCAAGCAGCGATCTGCCCATCATCCTTACTCACGCGCCGTACCTCGCCTGGCGTTGAGAGACTGGCGAAGGTCATGACCGCGTGATCGCGCACGCCACCCTCGAAGATATTTCTGAACACGACCACTGGGTGGTTCGGCCCGGCGAACGCCAGGCCGAGCCGACAGCATTCGCAGGTATTGTCGGTTGCTAATTGCGCTTCGGAGTAAGTCGCGCCCGAATCCTTTGACGACGCAAAAAATAGGCCGGCGCCTTCGTATTTATCGCCCCGCAGCTGCACAGGTACCCGGTTGCGCTTGTCGAGCCAGGCAGCAAATACCGAACCATCTGAATCAAATCCAAGCGCTTCAAACCGTTGGCTCTCATTGTTCGATGTGATCGGGCGTAGCGCTGCGAAGGTCCGGCCGTCTGCAGAATGGGTGTAAAATACCTGGCCGTTGAAGTTCTTGTCCCGGAAGGTCGAAAACGCCAGGGCAATGTCACCCTTGCGATCGATGGCAATTTTGGGCCGCGCGTCGGGACCCCAATCCAGGTTGAGATGATCTTTCGTCACCTGGACCGGGTTTGAGAAGCTCTGACCGGCATCCTTCGAACTGGCCACGGATATTTGGCCGCCCGCCATCCAGGCAAGCCAAAGTGTCCCGTCCGGAGCGAAGGTCGGCGTGACCTTTGAGGCGCACCGCAGCCCGGTTTCCTCGCAGGCCGCTTCGGAAGCATGCTGGTGACTCATTTGCGCGAGAGCTGCCGATTGCCATAACGTTACGGCAATCGCCACAAAAACATGTTTTAGGAGCATGACCAGCCTCCTGTTTAGAGGCGATGGTTCATTTGAACGCGACCTTCATGCCGACCACAAAGGCGCGCGGCGAGCCGGCGTAAATGGAGCCTGTCGTATTCGCTAATACGCTTGCCGGGTTTTGAACACCGGCGGCTGTAACCGAGTTCCCGATATTGTTGGCCGATGCGACATATGTCCGATCGAAGACGTTCCTGACCTCAAGGTACAAGTTCAGAGCCTTGAAGTAGTCGGAGACGAGGTCAGTCTTGTAGTGAACGTTAAGATTGACCAGCTCGTAACCTGGCGCTTTCAAAAGGTTGGCGTTGTCGACGTAGAAAGAATCTTTCCACTGCAGCTCGACGAATGCTCCAAGTCCCGCGAACCGGCCAAAGGCTTCGTCATAGCCGAGCCGCGTTGTCAGTTCGTTTGGCGAGATGCCGGGGATCTTGTTGCCCGCCCGGTTGAAGCTGAAAACCGCGCCATTTTTCAGGTTCTCCGTGTATTCCGTGTAAATCTCGTCGAGATAAGTGTAGGCAGCCGTGAAGCGCCAACCAGGGTAGAACTTCCATTCTGCCGCAAGCTCAACGCCGCGATGCTCCGAGCGCGGCGCGTTGAAGGTATAGCTGATGCCGGCCAATGGCGTTGCTTGGCTGACGAGTTCATTTCGGAAGAACTCATAGAAGCCGGTTGCGCTTAGTTTGAGCGCTTTATTGGGCGTCCAGTCGAAGCCCAGGTCATAGCCAAGGTTCTTCTGCGTCTGGAGTTGTGTGTTGTTGCCGGACAGTCCGGTCGGCAACACGAAAAGGTTGGAAACCTGTGGCGTTCCGTAACCCGTAGCCGCGCGTGCACGCAACAGCCACTCGTTGTTTACTTTGTACAACAGGGCCAACTCCGGCGCAGTATTTTCAAATTGCCGGTTTGCGGCCGTTATCTTGGTCGTGGTGACGCCCGCGGCTCCCGTGTAGGTATAGGCGGTATTCAGTCCCTTCAGGACCGTCGTCTCCCATCCTATTCCCGCGACTGCGGTCAGGGATTGCGTTAGCTTGAGTTCTTCGCGCGCCCGAACGCCGTAATTCGTGGTGTCACTGAACAGATTGCTCGAAAGCCTTCCCAACGTTCCATTGCCGCCGGGCACCACGTTTAGAGTGTCGCCGGAAACTGCCAAGGTGTTGTAAAATCCGCCGATAAAGGTGGTTGAATCCATCCCGAAGAGTTCGCCGCGCTTGGTCACGTCGCTCATGTAATTGTACGACGGATAGTCTCCGATGGAGCTGGTCGATCCAGTTGGCTGGTTGATGTTGCGGTCGTCGAAAACGAACTGATTCCGCCAAGTTGTCGTGTTGTCGAAATCGTGCTCCCAGCGTCCGCCGACAATCGTCCGGCGATCATTGCGGCCCAGGCCGGCTTGCATAGCCGTCTCCTTGTCCGTGCCGGCGGCGGCGTTGAAGCCGTTGTTGAACAATGTCACGGTCCCGCAGCCCGGCGCTGCAGTTGCGCCACTCGCGCAGCCTTGCTGGAAGGGGTTTTGGTAGAACTGATTGAGCGAGGATCTGATGGGCAGCCTGATGCTCAGATCATTATTGATGATTTTGACCGTAAGGCGATCGTCGGGCGTTGCTTGCAGCGTCCCGAGAAAGTTCACGGTCTGCGTATTGAACCAGCTGTTGCCGATGTAACCGTCGCCGCGCGCATCGCTGGCGAACAGCGAGCCCTCAAAATTTCCAACTTTCTTGCCCGCGGCCAAATAGTTGTTGAGATAACCAAAGCTGCCGCCGTCAACGCCGTATTCAACCCCGTCAATGGTGCCGCCAGGCCGGGTGCGAAAGTTCAGGGCGCCGCCAGTCGCGTAGTTTCCGTACAGCGCTGACGATGGGCCGCGGATGACATCGATGCCGCCATAGGCACGAGGATCAATCAGGTCGCTCCGCGAGAGCCCGTCGGGTTGCGTGACCGGAAACCCGTCCTCGAAAATAACCAGGTTGCGAATGGCAAAGCCGTTGCGCGCGTTTGAGCCACGAATCGAGATACCGAAATCGCGTGGGCCATTGCCTTGCTTGACCGAGATACCGGGGCTGTCGCGCAGTACGTCGCTTACCGAAAATGCCGGTCTGTTGTCGAACTGGCTGCGATCAATGGTTGTCGCTGTCTGCCCGGCGGGAGCCTGATTGAGGCTCTGACGCGCCTCACTCGGTGTCGCTGGTCGCGTGCTTTGTGAAAAGGTTGTCGTCACGGCCGCCACAGCCGGCACCGTTTGGCGCCGAACAGACGCGACGCGATTTGTGGGCTTGCGCGTCGACGGTTTGACCCGAGCCTGTCGAGGTGCATCGACGGTGACCGGAGGCAAGCTCTGCGGCGCAGTTTGCGCATTCGAGTTCGAAGAAATGGTGGAAAGGACGCTGCAGAGCACAAGCATGCTCGCGCTACTCAAGGCACGATTACGGTACATTGGAATATCCTGACGCCGACGCTGAGGCCGGTTGATAAGTTGCACCAATCGGCACGCTCATCGCGCACCGATCGTTTAGCGTTCGCTGGGTCAGGTAATGGAGGGCGGGGCGCGGGCTTGCGCGTTAGAGCCTATCCGAACAGCCGCCATTGGGTCGACGGCTTCCAGCCATGAGACAAGCTGGTATTGGCGCTGCAGCGCTACGAAAACAAATGGCGGCGGATCGATGGCGGGAGTACCTGCCAGCCCAGCGGTGCAAGCTGCACAACAAGTGCCGCTATGATGTTCCGTCTTGGCAGGCGCCGTCTGAGAATCTCCGTGTATCTCCGAACAGATCGAAGCGAAATAAAGGGGATCAGAGACGGCGTTGGCAGCGACGCGAAAGGCGGCGATCGGCGCAATCAATTGCACCAAGACCGAAAGCAGTACGATTGGAATTAAGGCTTCCAGCCGCCGTCGCATCGTCCGTTCCCCAAGACCGCCTTGGTTTCGTACCATCGGGCTTTAGCCTTGTCGAGGCGGCCTATCCGGCGCCATCGGCGCTTTTGGTTCCATAAGATAGCTTATGCGAATCAATGACTTAGAAGAAATTAGAGGCCTGGGAGCGATTTGCTCGACCAGGCCTCTAAAAAAGCTTGCCCCGAAGGTATGCAAGTGCAGGGACCAAGCGGGGCGTACTCGGCTATAATAGGTCAAATAGGGAAAAGTTCAAGTGTTTTCAGGGGGCCCATGCCTACGTTCGTAGACGCTATATCGGCCGACCGGTTCAGTACCTACCGGCTTTGGGCCGGCCAAGATGAGGCTTTAGCTAAGCGACTCTACACGTTTAACGTGGAGCTGTCAGCGGCCCTCTACGGGCCGCTACACATGCTTGAAGTGGCACTTCGCAACGTCGCTGATCGGCAGCTCACCGCCAAACGCGGCGCCGACTGGATGGACGATTCCAACACCCTGACCACGGGCTACCAGCAGAATTGCATCGTCAAAGCGCGCGAGCAGTTGCAACGCGACCGCAAGGCCAGCACCCACGGCCAATTGGTCGCCGAGCTGAATTTCGGTTTTTGGGGATCGCTGTTCGGCCGCCAAAGCCACCACCTCTGGCAAGATCTGCGACCAATTTTTCAAGCCCGCGGCATTCAGCGTCCGGGCATCGCGACACAGCTCGCCGACTTTCGCGTGCTGCGAAATCGCGTCGCGCACTACGAGCCGATACTCGCCCTACCCTTGGCCCAGCGTTACGCCGACATCACCACCTTGACCGGCTGGCTGTCGCCGAGCGCCGCCGCCTGGATCAACGACACGTCCGAATGGCCCGACGTTTTTCCCGGCGTCCCGATTTTAGTAACCGATGCCGAAAAGCAGACGCGGGTGTCGCCGGGCGTGCTCGAATTTTTGCCGGGCTGAAAACGAGACTCCAAACGCGCGCCGAGCGCGCTGCATAAATTGTTGTGGATGAGCTGCGCCCTCCTCAGGGCGCACTCACCAGCCGCAGGTTTGCAGTCTCGCAATGACGGGCATCGAGATCGAAGCCGACAAACCGTCGACGACAGTCTTTAGCGGCCACCAGAGTAGAACCCGACCCACAGAAGGGGTCGAGAACCACGCCGGCCGCGGGACAAAACGCATCGATCAGCGGTCGCAAAATCGATAACGGTTTTTGCGTGGGATGCAGGCGATTGCCCGTGTAGGACCAGTCGACGACGTCTGCGATCGGCGACGCCGGCAGCGCAGGCCGGCCTTTGGCCAGCAGATAGGCCATTTCGTGTTGGGCCTTCAAGAATCGTTGCGAAGACGCATAGCGCTTTGCGAAGACCAGGTGGCCCACGACGCGGAAGCCCGCACTCTGCCAGGCTTGCATAAAGGCATCGACTTTATTCCAGCCGTAGAAGCTGACGCAAAGCGAGTTGTCCTTCAGCACGCGGTACATCTCGGCGAACGCCGGCCGCAGCCATGCATCGTTGTTGTCATTGGCGACACGTCGACCGTCGCGCGAGCGATAATTGACCAAGTATGGTGGATCAGTCAGCACGAAGTCGACCGAACCCGCCGGCATGTCGTGCATCAGGTGGATGCAGTCGCCCTGCACGACACGATTGAGATAACCGGCCGGCGGGCCGGCTTGCACCCGGCCGCCATGATCGACGACCAGGTGCGTTGCCGCGGCGAGGCTCATCGGCCCCCCTCCTTCGTGGTATCCTTGGCCGTGCGGATGACCAGACGCCCGCTCAGCGGCAAGGCGGAGAGGCTCAGGTTCAGGCCGTCACCATCGTCGTGCATCCATGCGCGACCGATGCGCGTCCAGAAAGCTGAATCGCCCTCGCCTTCGACCACGTAGACATTGTGGCTGGGACGATTTTTCTGAGGTTGGTTCATGTGGGTTTCTCCCGTTGGTTAATCCGGGCGCGTTCATCGCGGCCGGTCGGGAGTTTCAAAGGCCGGCAGGTTCGAGCCGGGCGCGCAATGGAGGGTCCGACCGAGGGGGCCCCTTTTAGGGGATGCGGTTGGATGCCTTGCGCGTTCGCGCTGCCGGACTAGGCCCGACCTCATACCGCCGCGGGGATGTCGCCCGTCAACGGAGATTCCGCGAACACACGTCAGATCGGCCCTTAAACGAAAGGAATGTCGACGAGGCTCAGCGTGACGAGGTTCTTATCGAGAGCGCTCGCGCTCGATTGACGGATCATCCGGGTCGTCCTCGCCCTGCCCGCCCTCGCGCTGAAAGGATTCCCAATAGCTTGGCCGACGAGGGTCGCTTTGCCGATCGACGCCGGCGCCGCCACCAGGTGGCCGGCGTCCCGGGTCGGACCGCGCCTGGTCGCTGTCAGTCGCCCGCTGCTCGGCTGTGCGCCGCTCTGGGTCGCGACCGGTCTCATGACAGTACCGGACATACGCAGCACGCGCCGTGATGGCGCGTTCGTTGCTTTGCTGTGTCTTATGCCAAAGCTCGGGCAGCTTTTCCAGGGCATCAGCCGCTTCAGCGCGCGCGCCGGTTGCTCCGACGCGCCAGCCGTCGGCTGAGAACATCGACCCACGCAACTGACCAATGCGGCTCGTTTGGCTCTGAAGAATTTCGATAGCCTTCTCGTCACCCCAGCGGCCAACGACATAGGCGAAGTTATCGATAGCCGCCTCCCCTTCCTGGAAGGTCTGTCCGACCGCGCGGTAAAACTCCTCACGCTGCATGTAGGCGTCCGCGGCCGCTAACGTCGCAACCTCCCGCAGTTTGTCGCCCAACAAATCATCAGACATGGTTGCTGCCTCCGGGCACCCGTTTCACAGTCGTAGTGTGATCCTCGACGTCCTGCCCTATTCCTGGCGCATCGCCATCGCGACGAAGCTCTACGCGCTCTACATCCGAACTAGTTGGGTGGTGTGGTACTGCGAGATCGGTAATCCTGAAATCAAACGTACTATCCTCCATGGAATGACAGGCCGAGAATTTCTGAACGCACGGCTTGAGGGGCGCCTTAAAGGGCCGACCGACGTTCATTGACGGTTCGGCTCCTTGTCGTCGACGGCCGACCGGTCTCGTTCTTCGATACTCTTCCAGAACGTCGGCTCGCCGCGTTGAACGGGGGGTTCTGTCGCGCGATCAAAACTCGACCAGTAAGTCGGCCCCGCCCGGCCGCTGTCATCGCTTGACGGGATAGGCGCCTCGAGGCGGTAGCGTTCGGCGTCGTCATCGCTGACGATCGAGGCATTGATGGCGGCGACGGCCTGTTCGGCGCTTTCCCGTTCACCGGCAGCTTGCTCGGCCAGCTCCGGCGCCGCGACATCGTTTTCGCTTGTGTGTGCGACGATCATTGCCAGCTCGGCCCCGTCCAGCTCGGCCGGACTGATAGATCGCCCGTCAGGGTCGGGAACGGGAAGTTTGTCGATTTCGAGCGCGGCTTCCGAGACCAGTGAGAGACGTTCAAGCTCTCCGTGCATGTCCAACTCCCGACGTTTGGCCTGCCGCTCCTGGCGGTCGGCGCCCCGATGCTGCCCCGGCAGCTTATCAAGCCGGCGTTCGGCATGGCTACGGGGATCGATGGTGACGGCCGACAGGCCGGCAGCCGCCAGGGCGTTATTAGCCGAGGTGGCCCACAGCCGCCGAGCGGTGTCGACAAAGGCTTTCGAGTCACTCTCGCGGATCTTTAGGCCAAAGCCCGAAGAACTGACCGACCGCGTCGCCAGCATGAGGTGCGCATGGGGGTTCTTATGTTCGGGGTCGTCATGGATAGCCAGGTCGACCGCATGGCCTCGTGCCACGAAGGCGGCCGCAAAGGCGCAGATCAGGGCGGCCCAATCCGGCCGCGGCAGCTCCCGCGGGATGGCGCATTCAATTTCCTTGGCAAGCCGGGCGTCCTTCCGACGCTCTGCCGCCTCGACCGCGTTCCAGAGCTTTGCCCGATCCGCCATCCAGGCGGGGGCGCCGGCCGGCAACATGATGTGCGTAAAGACGACATCCCGCCTGCCGCCAAACTCGCTCGCCCGCTCCTCGGCTTCGCTGACAAGGGTTTCACCCGCCCGATAGGCCGCCGCTGCCACAGCCGACCGGCCGTCGCCGCGGCTGATGTTTTTGACATGCAGGTGAAAAATCGCCATGCCCGAAACCTTGCTCCCCTGTGTGGGGCGAGAGGGGGTCCAGGGGCCCTCCCCTGGCGCACTCGCCGGTTTTCTCCGGCCGTATTCTTCGGCCGGTTAGGAAATCGAGCGTCGCGTCGGCGGCCTAATCAATGCGTACACATTGGCCGACGCGTAAGTGCGCTCTTGGTTGCACTTTCCTGGCCTTCCTGCCTGGAGTCTTTCAGAAACTTCCTGGCGTTGCTACCCGAAACGGCACGCACAACCTTGCGGAGCGGTCCGATTTTTGCGCTAATCTAGCGGGGGAAACGGGGGCGCTGGAAATGGCTTTAGGCGACGGGTTCGACCTTGGAAGTATTTTCGGCGGCGGCAAGAAAGCATCGGGAGGCGGAGCCCGCTGGGGGTTCCAGGTCGCCAACAAGATTGGCCATTCCATCGCAACCCGTATTGAGCAGAAGCGTATGGAGCGCGAAGTCGAGGCGGAGAACGCCCGCCATCGCGAGCGGCTCGCCAACCCGCCTCCCCTGCACGGCTCATCGGACTGGGCATCGCTCGAGGAACTCCGCGCCGCGCGGGTAATGGCACCCATGTCCGGGTTCGATAACCCCAGCTCGATCATCCTGGGGTCCTATCAAGATGAATTACGTACCCCGGACGAATACGTGCACTGGGACGGCGTCGGGCACCTCATGACGCTGGCGCCCACCCGGACCGGAAAGTCCGAGACGACGATCGTGCCAAACCTGCTGCGCTACCGGGGCGCAGCCGTCGTCCTCGACCCGAAGGGGGAACTGTTTCAGCTGACTTCAGCATGGCGGCAGAGGGAGGTTGGCCCGGTCTACCGGATCTCACCCTTTGAGGCTCAAAGCCACAGCTACAATCCCATCGCCCACGTTCGCGACGAGGGCGAGGCCCGCTCGCTCGCGGACGTTCTGATTCCCGACGATCTGCAGGCCTCGGGCTTCTTCAAAAAAGATGCGGTCGCCTTCATGACCGCGCTTATCCAGTTCATCCGCGAGACCACGCCGGCGCACCTGCAGTGCCTCGCCCTGGTCCGCCACCTGTCAACGTCGAAAGACAGGCTGCTCAATGTCGCGGCGGAGATGGTCAAGTTTTCTAACATCCCCAACGTGCGGGATGCCGGCGACGCCATTTTGTCAAAATCAAAGGACGTCGGGCTGCCCAGCCTGATCGCGACGCTCAACGCCGAGCTCTCCTGTTTCGGCCTCGATAACGTCAGGCGCGTGACCGAGCGCAACGATTTCGATTTCCGCACCATTAAGCGGGACAACGCGACGGTTTATATCCAGGTGCCGCTTGCGCACATGAACTCCTACGCGCCCTTTGTGCGCACGCTGCTCACGTCCGCCCTCGACGCTCAGCTGGACACGCCGGCCTCGCAATATCAGGCACTGTTCGTCCTGGACGAGTTTCTGGCGCTGAAGACTTTCCAGAAGTTTCAGGACGCGATCCGCACCCACGCCAGCTACGGCGTGCGGCTTTGGTTTTTCCTGCAGGAACTGGCCGAGCTCGAGCGGCTCTATCCGACCTCCTGGAAGGGATTTTTCAATACATCGGTCAAACAATTTTTCGGGACCGATGAGACCTTCACAGGCGAGATAATCTCCAAGCAGCTCGGAGAGACGACCGTAGCTTACGAAAATAGCTCAGTCACGGGTAACGTCAACAGCACGACCAGCCCGGGTTACGACCGCACAGGACATCGCGGTTCAACCGTCAATCGCTCTGTGCAGTACAGTGCGCGCCCTTTGCTCACGCCGGCCGAAGTGCGCGAATATCTGATCGAGTGGCTCCCCGATGGCACCCGCAACTCAATTGTCATGACCCGCGACAGCAAGCGGCCCATTCGCACCCGGCTCTCGACCTACAAACACCTGGAATACTGCACGAGCAGGCTGGGCGCGGCGACGCTTCATTTTCAACAGCGCCAGACGTAACGCACACTTCAATTTTACTGTGGGGCCTTAATGGACCTAGACACTAAAAAGCTACGCCGTCCGTGGTGGACGACGCCACTGATTATAACGTCGAGTATTGTCGCGATATTCTATCTGCTTGGATGGATCGTCGTCGGAATGATCAACGGCGGCCAGCCTGCCTACAAGCAAATATCGGTAGGCGCGTGGCCGCTCTATGTCGGCCTTTTCTTTGGTCTGTGCGGCATGATGGCGGGCCGCAATTTCAGTTCTGCAGCAGCCGAAACAATCGGCGGACATTTTGGCGTGCGGTACCTCAAGGCTGACCATTGGCTAACCCAGCGCGTCCACAGTCTCGCGGCTCAGCTAGGCTTGCCCCCTCCTGCCGTTGGCCTGGTCAACGTGGTCAATGCCTTCGCTATGGGTCCCAGTCCGGACAAGGCCGCAGTGGTGCTCGGCATCCCGCTTGTAAAGGGATTATCCTCCACAGAGCTTGACGCCGTGATCGGGCATGAACTGGGTCACGTGATATCTGGCGACATGACCCGCATGCAGTTTGCCGAGGGATATGCCCGCACCTTTCGGGTTTCATTCGGCTCGGGAGCCGCTCACGCCGTTCGCTCTGCGGAACGGCGCGCCACCAATGCACAGGGCATGATTATCGCCCTGGTCATCAAAGCGCTCCTGTGGATCTTCATGACGCTGCTCAGCATTGGCTCGCAAATCGCCGTCAAGGGTCTGTCCCGCAAGCGGGAGTTTTTCGCCGATGCAATCGGGGCGGCCGTTTCGTCTCCCGAGGCCATGATGGGCGCGTTGAGAAAACTCCATAATCCGAATATCAAAACCTCCGCCGTTGAGACCGAGTATGGCTGCCTCATGTTCAAAGGCGCAGGATCTCTTAAAGGGCTTTTTTCCACGCATCCCACGCTCGAAAGCCGCCTCAACGCCCTGGAAACACAATCTCACCTGAATATGCTGCCGCTAAAATCTGGCGCAGCCCCTATGGAGCTGCCCGAAGTACCGGCTACTGAGTGGCCGAAAGTGGATGCTTCGCCTGCTCCACCTCGCCCCCAGGCCGCGATGAGACAAGTGCGTGCCGAACCGCAGCCGTCCGCAACAGCGGCTCGCCCTGCTGCCCGGACACCAAAGCCAGCGCAGTCAGGGGTTGATATCAATCGGCCGCGAGTTTCACCTCGAACCGATGGCGCACCTAGTCCCGCACGGGACGCTTACCGAGCCTCCTTGGCAAAAATGCTTTCAGAAATTGAGCAAACCAAGCGCCGTCCAGAGACCTGATTTTAAGACGACGCGGTCTAATCGTAGAAGGCGCCTCCGGCGACCTAGGGCGCGTACTGGAGCGGTTTTAGCAATTCTTGGCCTCCGCCCTTCCATTGGTCATTCAAAACGGCTCACAACGGCTCCTAGGGAAGCACTGCTGTTCACCTTTATGCGGTCGAGCCGGCCCATTCCGGTCAGTCTCTGTCTGCCTTTTTTCCTTTCAAAAATTCGATCATCCCTTTTTCTGAGATTCTGTAGGTTTTAAGAAGAAAGAAGTTCTGAAATGTTCGGTAGTGTTCTGTTCTATATATAGGGCGCCACCAACTCTGCGTGAAAGCGCCACCAACTCTACGACGAAGCGCCACCAACTCTGCGCGCCAAATCCCCTCCCCGCCACCAACTCTGCGACGAAGCGCCACCAACTCTGCGTAGACCGCTGATAAAGCATTGAATCATAGGGCATTATTGCAGGCTAAGCCGCCACTAACTCTGCGATGTTAAGAGTCTGACGAATCAGCGTTTTTTGATTCGGGCGAGCTTGGGAAGTGCCAGCACGGCCGGGTCCGCGTTTTCGAGAAAAAGCCCGGTATCCGTAAGTTTTAGCGGCAGCTTCGGGAAAACCTCTTTAAGGTGGGCAACGTCCTTTGCCAGCTGGGCACGGAAGGCCCGATCGCGCGCAAATCCGTCCCCAAACTGGCTGCGCAATGCCTGGTAGGAAACTGTCAACGGCGTGCGGATGCTGTGCAGGCGGTAGCCGACCCAGTACAGCAAATCGAGCTTGCGAGCTGAGCCCTGAAATGCCCGGAGCGCCCGGACATCCATCGGGATCGCGTGTTTCATCAAGCCGGTAAACATCCGGTCGCTAAAGCTGATCTTGGACGTCCAAAGCGAACGCTGGTCGGGGCTCTCCGAGAAAAATACCTCGACCTTATCGAACGGCTTGGCGTCGATGCTGGTGGCCTTGTGACCATCCCACGAGCTGATTTCCATGTGGCAGGCGAAAAGCGCATTAAGCTGCACCTTGAACGCCCGCAGCGTGCCGTTGTCGCCGCCTGTTGAGGGGAAACCGAGATCGCGCAGAAATTCCGTCAGCGTGTCGGCCAGCTCAATATCGGGGCTCTTGGTCTTGATGGCCTGGGTGGTCAGGTGACCGAGCACGAGGCGCGCCTTTGGCCCGAATGGGACAGGCTGTTGAATACGGTCCCCGTCCGGGGTCCGCAGCTTTCCAGCCGTCACCACCAGGCCCATGCGGCCCTGGGTACGCTCATATTCCAAGACGCCAGCCGGCAACTGGCGGTAAGGCAAACCGCAGATCGCCAACACGCTGTGCATGAAGCGGAGGTTTTCGGGCGCCGGCCCTTCGTTTTCGATGACTTCGCGGATCACTGACCGGCGCCGCCGATCGCGTGGCATGCCGGCCAGCTCGTCGGCTCGCATTTTGTCGGCCGCAGCCTTGTGGTCGCGCTCGTGCTGCAGGCTGATGATATGCCGAACAGTTACGTCGAATGCGAACTTGCCGCGCGCTTCCTCGAGCTTCGCGCGCAAGTCTGCGTCGCGAATTTGCTCCTCGCCTAGCAGGCGCAGCGCGGGAATGCCGGATTCAGCCATGTTCCATTTCTAAGCTTGTGGCCCGAGTCGGGCGAGTCGAACGCCACCAATTTCAGCATTTACTCACACAGCGTCCTGTGATCACAGGATACAAGGACGCCCTACCCGGCCTTCTTCACCAGCTGCTTGATCAGGGGGGCGCCGCGTCTCTTCAGGACCGCGTCGATTCCCTCGAGAAACAGGTCGTGCATGGGTTTGCGTTCAGCGAAGGCGATTTCGCGCAAGCGCTCGTAGACCTCGGGCTCGAGGTACAGCGATTGCTGTTTGGCGCGCTTCTTGAGGGTAGTGCCCTTTTCCGGGGCCTCCGGTTTCTTTTTTTCGGTCAGGGTAACAACCGACGAAGCCGCGCGGATTGAACCCGGTTCCGGTGCCATCGTCTCCGCCACGATCGGGGCTGGCTCCGGCGCGGGCTTGACCGATACATCGGCGGCGACCCCTACCCCGAGATCGGCAATCAGATTACCCAGCATATTTTTAGGCGGCTTTGACACTCGGCAATTCCTTCATTCGGTTATCAATCCAATCCCAGAGCTGGCGGACCTCGGCAGCCGCAGCGCCCGTTGGGTTCAATTCGGTGACCCCCTGCCCGGTCCCCATGGCGTCCTGGTGGTCGTTGCGCATGACGATATTGACCTCGGCTATCATGCCTAGAACTTTGAGCCCTTCGGCCGTGTCTCGCACCCGATAGCTTTTTGGTGGGGTCTGGTTGAGGACAAAGGCAAAATCTTTTTCCAGCCGATGGATCGTGGCGAGCGTCGGCCGGACCGCTTGCAGGTCTGCCGGCGTTGGCCGGCACGGAATCAGGCACAGATCCGCAAGGCGGATTGCCGCGCCTGTACCGGGGCTGTCGATGCCCGGCGTGTCGATGAAAACAAAGTCATAGGTGCCATCGTCGTTACCCATGCCGACCCGGGCCATGGTGGCATCGAGCTTGTCCGCGGGCACCTGGCCCACTTCGGGCGGCTCGCCTTTGCGGAGTTGCGACCACTGCGTCGCCGTGGCCTGGCGATCGATTTCGAGGATACAGACCCGGTAGCCGGCCTGTTGTGCGGCTACGGCCAGCGAGACGCACAGTGTTGATTTTCCACTGCCGCCCTTCTGCGTTACGAGCGCTATGACTTTCATATTGCCGACCTTTCCCGAATCACTTGGGCACAGGATGACAGGATCATGTGAATCCGTCATCACAGGAGCCTGTTATCACGGCATCCTGTTGTCCTTTGAACACAGGAGCATGGTGTCCTTGCATCCTGTTGTCACAGTATCCTGTGACAACAGGATGCTGGTATCCTTGGAGCATGTGATCCTGTTATCGCTCTAAAATGGTTAAGAACGTCTTAATGAACTCATCACAGGAGCACAGGCTCCTGTGATCCTGTCATCCTGTGACCGCTACCAGGAGAACTCAGGCTCCACGAGATCGACGCGGCGGCCTTCATCGGTCAATTCGGCCGACCGTTTTTCCCAGGTCAGGTGAAGGCCCTCGCGCGCGCAATATGCCGTAAGCGCTTTGCCGGCAGCCGTGCCGTTCATGCCGGCCAGGTTGTCGGGCAATCGAATGCGAAGCGACTTCTGGCCGCGTGCGGCGGCTTTCATCAGCGACACCCGCACCAGCTCGAGATCAAACGCCTGATTTGCAAACTTCTCGCGGGCCAGCTCCGTTTCCTCGCGCAGGGCCGGGAGCAGGGCCTTTATTTTGGCGCTCATTGTTTCGCGCCTTTCTCCCAGCGCGGGCCGAGGTAGGCGTCGGTCACGTCGATTCGGTTGTGGCCCAGCTCGCGGCTCACTTGCAGGCGTGCGTCATCGAGCCGCTTGCGCTCGCTGGCCGATAAACCGTTGTGCGTCCGGCCGCCGTCGGCCGGGGAGGGCTCACCCGCCAACACCCGGTAACGCCAGTTTGCGTACCAATGCCGATGCTTGTGCATGTTGGTGATGCCGGCCTTGAGCGTGGCCGATTCCATCGACTGCCGGAAATTGATGTAGCTCATGTGCTCGGGAATGAGCGAGCCCGTGCCGCAGACCCGCTGAATCTCATCAAGCAAATCGCGTTGGCGGGGGTGGGTGAGGGGGATCGATCGCGCCCGGCCGCCTTTGCACCAGCTCGCTTGCAGCGAAAGCATGGTGCCGTTATCCGCCTCGCTCACGCGAATTTTCAAGCTTTCCTCAAGACGCAGCCCGAACGCCATCTGCAGACGAATCGCGAGCTGCATGCGTTCGGGGAGGGCGCGTGCTTTGTCCGCCGGCGTGATTGCGGCGCGCTTGCCCTTCCAGGTCGATTTTTCTGCGATGCCGAGTGCAGCGTTATCGCGCGGGATCATGCCGACCTTGCCGGTTTTCTCCGCCCAGAAGCGAAGCCAGCCGACGCGGTTCTTGAGCGTCGCAGACGCGATACCTTTGCCGCGCCACAGGCCGAGCAGCGCGTTGACGTGCTTGCCCTTGAGCGATTTGGCGTCGGGCAACTTGAAGCCGAGCGCCTTTAACTCGTCGGCCACCATCGCCAGGCCGCGGCCACGCTGGGCCTGGGTCATGGCGCTGCCATCGCGGTTGTGCTCGCACATCGTGCGCAAGCTCATCGCCAGATTATCCATTGCCTCGCTTTCTCTTGTGGCGTCCGCCAGGGCAGGGCGCCGGGTCATTCTGAAAATTGGTTAGTGTTTTTGGCCGACCGTGAACCCCGCAGGGTGCATGGTCGCGCGCATCAAGTGCGCGCCGGAGGCCGTCTTACTGGGGTTTATAACGCCCGTTCTTTCGTCTCCTTACCTGCAACCGGCCGTCGCTGAGCAGCGACTCCGGCCCTTCATTTCCGTTATCGTCTGCATCATGTTTGCGAATCCTCTGTTGCTCGCCTCTCTAAAGCTGCCTCTGCCGTACCCGTAGGGTCGTGCGATTGGCGGGTTGTCTGGCGCTTATGCGCCAGCATCGCTGTTGCCATCTTCATGGTGATCGTCCTTTCAAACGTCAGGGCCTCGCGGCCGTGGGTGTCGGCTAACTCGCCGTGAGATCCGTGCGTCGGATAACGCCCGGACAGCACTTCATGAGCACGCGCCAAAATCCCCGCTGACAGCGCTTCCGCCTCGCTGAATCCGTTGGCGTGTTTTTCGCAGAAATCCGCCGCGTTCACCTGGACCAGGCAGCGTTAGCCGGCACCCGTGTTTCGCTGCCGTCACTACAGAAATTGTAGTGACGGCGCTTCAGCCGTGTTCGCCTGGACACACCAGGCGAGCGGGCAGGGGGCCTTCCCGCACCCTTCCCATGGCCGCTTGGGGCTCACGCCTTCCAGCAGCCAGCAGAGAACGCGGCGCCGTTCTCCGCACCTCTCCACGGCCCGGGCTTCGCTCGCTACGGCGCACCATGGGGGCGCGCTCGCTTCGCCCGGGCGCCTGGCGCTTAGGGCTCCGCCACCCAGCGCCAGGGCAGGGGTAGATCCCGCGCGCGGGATTCTGCGTCTCCGCCTTCCGGTAACGATCCTTCACGCAAAGAGGCCACACCGTCCCAACCGCCTCAAGGCCAAGCCCTACGGGCGCTACGCGGCCTTGACCCGGCTGTGACGGTGTGGCGAGGGGCCTGCATCGCTTTAAGCCGAAATGCGGCTTAAAGCCGAGACACAAGACGGTCACACACCTGACGCTGCATTAAGCGCCCACCAAGACATTCCAATTACCTGGCGTTAGGGTTTGCCTATGCGCTCGCTTGTGCTCGCAGGAATGTTTGGCCTTATGGCCAGCATTGCCGTGGATGCCTGGGCCGCGTGCAGCAGCCCCGCCGCGAATGCCGGGGATCAATCCTTCGACAGCACGCAGAACGTGATGGTGTATTGCGACGGCAGCAACTGGATTTCGATGGCCGGTGGCGTCAGCGTGACGATCGGCGGCACCACCAACGTGCCCGGCGGGTCGGCCAACCAGGTGCAGTACAACAACGGCAGCGGCGGCTTTGCGGGCGACAGCGGCCTGACCTATTCAAGTGGGTTGCTGACCGTCACCAACGTTTCGGCCACCAACATGAGTGCCAGCGGCAACGTGACCGCTGGAGCATTCTACGGCGACGGCAGCCACCTGACCGGCGTCGGCGCGGGCGACCGGATTGTAAGCGGCAGCGTCAGCGCGATTGCACAGCAATCGACGGGCATGGTGAGTATCAGCGGCACGCTGGCGCTCAACAATACAGGCAGCGAAACCTGCGACGCGACCCATGCCTACAGCCTGCGCATCGATCCGACCACCAAGATGGTGCAGATGTGCCGGCCGTGATGCGCCCTCTGGCCCTTGTATTAGCCTTCAGTGTTATGGCCAGCGCAGCTCATGCGCAGGACTGGGGCAAGCTGGCCACCATCTCGACCACCATGGGCGTCAGCCCCAGTCGCCTGTGCCTGGGCGAGGCGTCGCGCGGCGACATCGGCTGCCCAGCCTACGCGCCTTACGTCACGAGTGGCGGGTTGGTTGGCATTGGCGTGGTGCCGAGTTTTAACCTTGACGTAAGGGATATATCCAACACGACTCTGCACCTAATGGGCACTAACTCGGGAGTACGCGGCGGAATGTCGGCGGACACACCTGTTGCCGGTGCTTTCTATTCAGGAAGCTATGCCAACTTTCCTTACGTGATGGGGGTCAATAATTCCGAACGCATGCGGATCGATAATTTTGGCAATGTGGGCATAGGTACGGCCAG
Organism: Nitrobacter sp. JJSN; assembly: GCF_051912485.1. Taxonomy (GTDB): domain Bacteria; phylum Pseudomonadota; class Alphaproteobacteria; order Rhizobiales; family Xanthobacteraceae; genus Nitrobacter. Next base: position 17,794 of record NZ_CP196823.1, read on the forward strand.
CCCCACGACCGCTCTAGAAGTCAGCGGCACCGTCAGCGCCACTCGCTTTGTTGGCGATGGCAGCGGGCTGCTGAACCTGTCGGCCAGCGGCGACCGGATTGTGAGCGGAACGCTCAGCATGCTGGCGATTTCCAATACCGGTTACATCAGCCTTTCCACAGCCGGGACCAACTGGGGCTACCTGAGCAGCCCTGCCAGCTTCATTCCGGTGCTAGGCGCGAACACGCTCAGCAGCACCAACATCAGTGTTACTCTTAGCCACTATACGCCACGTGCGATTACGTCGTTTGCGGGTAGCGGCGGCAATTTCATTGTTTCGGCGACCAGCAGTGTGTCAGCCAGCAACGCGGGTAACGGCACCATCAAAATGGCAACCGGCAGCGGCCTGGTCATGACCGTGAGTGGCAGCAATGTGGGGATTGGGACCGCGAATCCCTACCGAACACTTACTGTTTTTGGTGGCAATGGGGCAGTAGTGGGTGACGCGACAGCGGGATTGCTTATTCAAGGAGACATCGGCGGCGTAGCCCAAATCACGGGTATCAATGCAACAAACAATGCTAACAACGATATTGTCTTCAATGCAGCAACCGCAAACATTCTTTATCTGAAATCGAGCAACGGCTACGTGGGGATTGGGACGACGAGCCCTGGCGCTCCGCTGGAAATCAAGGGGCAGACAGCCTCGCCTGTACAAGGAGTACTTGTAACCACCAACAGTTATACGGCCGGGAGCGCCGGTTCCTATCTGCGCCTTGGTCACGGGGCTTCAAGTGGAAATACTTATGGAGAGATCGATAGCCTTATTTCCGGCGGAAGCGCTTACGGCAATCTTGTCCTGCAAAGCGGTGGCGGCAACGTTGGGATTGGGACGACGGGCCCTGATACAAACGGTATATTGACATTGCAAGGCGGTTCTACGGGTCAAAGTCAGCTGGCTTTTATGTCTGGCGGCGTAACACGCGGTTTTATTGGCGCGAATTCGACTTATATCGGTGTCATTTCAAATGGCTCGGGCGCCGCCAAGGCGACAATTGATGGCAGCGGCACTTATGGCGCGCTGTCTGACCGGCGCCTGAAAAGTGATTTTCAATATCTTGATGGCAACAAAGTATTGAATGACGTGATGCAATTGCGGCCCCTGACCTTTTTATGGAAAGATAAAAACGACCGCAAAAGCGGCCGCCATTTAGGTTTTCTGGCCCAGGATGTTGGCAAAATTTTTCCACAACTGATGACAAACATGCCGTCGGTGACGATAGTTCTGCCAAACGGCAAGACCGAAGCGATTTCAGACCCGCACGGGCTTAACTACGCAGGAATGGTTGTGCCATTGACCGCCGCCGTTCAGCAGCTCAAAGCCGATAACGACAACCTGCGCAGCTCGAATGCTTCACTACAGCGTCAGGTCGATAAGCTCGGCGCTGCCATCGAATCATTGCAGCGCCAGGCACATCACTAAACCGCCGCTGCCGCAGAATAGGTCTAAGATTCACGGCCGGAATCCCCACACTCCGGCGCTAATCACAGCGAGCGCGATAACGAGCAAAACGGCGATCGCCAGCGCCCCCTCGGCCTCGCCTTCGATTAAGCGGAAGATTCTCACGGTTAAACGCTGCTTGTCGGACGGCATGGCGGGTTCCCCTGGATAACGTCGCATCACCTTGCGCCCAAGATGGTTGCCGCCACCACCAGTCTGCAACGCACCGGGCCCGATGCACCGGCCGCGCCAAGTTAAGTGAGCGCGTGCGGCGTCAAGCGTGGCCGTGCTCATATTAGGGCTCCGCCACCCGGAGGCCGTGCGCACGCCTCCACACCACCACGCGGCCGGGAGCGCCCCGGCACCCCTCTGTCAGCATACGCTTTCATGCCGCGCTATCTGCTTGCATGAATGTGCGCCGCCAACGATCGCCCGTTGCTCCCGCCGACGCTGCCAAGGGCCGCGCGGCTGAGCTGGCGTTTCGTCAATGGCTCGACGCTGCGGTGCTGCCGCACCTGTACGTCGAGCAATCGCCCCTTACAGTGCCGGTCCCGCTACGCGGCAAAATCAAACGCCCGGATTACATCGTGGGGATTCCCGGCGTTGGACTGGTCGCCTTCGACGTGAAGGCGAAAACCGTCTACCCAGAGGGGCTGATTTTTGACCTCGACGAAATCCAGAAGATGCGCACCTTTGCCCGGCTATTTCACCTGACCGTGTATTTCGCATGCCTCAACACCGAGAGTGGCGATAAGCCGGGCTATTGGGTGCGGCTCGACCAGCTCGACGAGGTGCCAGCGGTGCGGCGTGGCAAGGGGCTGACGCTGTGCATTCCCGTTGCCCATGCGTTGCCCGTGTCGATGAACGAACCGTTTTACACGGCGTTCGTTCGGGCTGTAGCCCTGAATTGACAGGGGCGTGCCTTCACAGGAGGGGCTTTAAACTGCGTTCGGAGCTGCTGCGCTATCTCCGCCCATCCGGGGTAACAATCCCTCACGCAAGGGCCACGCCCAGCCCAACCGCCTCAAGGCCAAGCCCTGCGGGCGCTTCGCGACCTTGACCCGGCTGTGCTGGCGCGGCCAGAGGCAACCATCGGCTTTCAGCCGAATTCTGGCTGAAGCCCCCAAAAGAGAAGCTTAAAACCTGGGCGGTGTCCCTCTTACCGCGTGACGTTCAACGCTAGCGCTCTAAGCCATTGCAAAAGATTTGGTCAACATCCACGACAAACGCAAAGGCGGCGCCTACGCTGCCGTATGCAGACCGTGCACAAAAATAACTTCGACTTGGTGCGGCTGCTAGCAGCGCTCAACGTCGCAGCCGTTCACCTAGTACAACACGGGATAATCACTAGCCAGGCGCTGGCAACCGCCATCAACACGGTTTGGCAAGTGTGGCCTGGCGTCCCCGTCTTTTTCGTCGTCAGCGGATTTCTGATAGCCGGTAGCTGGCAGAAGAACTCCAATTGGAGCCGCTACCTGATCGCACGAGCGTGCCGCATTCTACCGGGCTTGTTCGTTTCGACATGCGTTGTCATCGGCCTGCTATGGGCCTTCGGTTATCTTCAACACACGACCTGGGAAACAAACCTCAAATGGTTTTTCGGCACGGTCAGCACGCTCTACGTTTACCACACGCCACATCAGTGGCGGGCTTTTAGCGGCGACATGCCAAATGCTAGCATTTGGACGTTGCCAATTGAAATGCAGTTTTACGCGATGCTGCCGGTTACTCTGAAAATCTACCAACGTCGCCCACGGCTCGGTCTTACCATCATTGGGTTGCTCATGCTGTTGTCGGCGCTGATGTTGCTTTTCCATGACTTTGGCATAGTCCTGAAACACCCAGACCCTCGCCATACGGCGTTGCATAGCTTTTTGTGGTTCGGCCTCGGCGTCATAGCCCAACTGCAATGGCAGCGGGCTGTGCCCTGGCTGCGCGGCACTCTCGGCCCCTGGCTTGCGGCTCATGTGGCCCTTTGCTTGGTGCTCGCCGCGACGAACACACCAGACCATATAATTGCGGTCTTAACGGCGCCCACATTAGCGGCCGTGACCCTGTCAGCAGCTCACACCCTGCCGGGCTTGTCGCAGCGCTTGCTGCGAGGAAACGATTTCTCGTATGGGGCCTACCTCTATCATCGTCCGTTCATTCACGCAGTGACGGGCGTAGGCCTCACAGGTTGGATCGGCTTTGCCGCCACTGCTGCCCTGACCGCCAGCGGTTCGGTTTTATCCTGGGCCTTAGTTGAAAGGCCGTTTTTAACCTTGAAGACAACACGGCCGCGCTGTTAGTTGCGGCGCATCGCCCGGCCAATCCGAGGGTCTTGCCTACCAATTTCATCCGTATATAGGCTGACTGAATAAGGGGAGCGGCGAATGAGAAAATTGGTAATCGGATTGGCGCTTCTTTTGATCACAGTTGCTGCCAACGGGGAAACAACCGACGACTTCACTGCGAAAATGCAGGGCGCGCTGCGGAAGGCGAAGAACAAGCAAGAGGTCGAAAGCGTCCTGATGTACTGCCGGGCCCAAATTAGAGCAATGAACTTCAAGCAGCACGATCAAGCGATGGTCGCGGGTCTGAAGGCGATGGAAAAAAATGATATCGAGGAAGCAAATAAGCAATTAAAGCGGGCGCGGGAGATAGATGAGTTGAGCGACAATCTAGGCGCTGTCGCGTGCAGGAAGCGGTAAGGCAATTCTCCACGTCAGAGCTTGCGCCGCTGCATTCTTAGAGGCCGCGCGTACGGGTATCCGCGCCCCGTTGCCCGGAATTGATATGGCGTGCCTTTAGGGCCGGGCTTTAAACAGCGTTCGGAGCTGCTGCGCTATCGCCGCCCCTCCGGGTGACAATCCCTCACGCAAAAGTCCAGCATAGCCTTATTGCTTTCGAGGTGTTCCCCAGATGCCCGTATACCGGTAGCAAAACGGAGCGCGATGCAGCTTTGTTTTCTCGTCGAGTTCGCCGGGCATATTAACATTGGCGACGTTGTTCTTGAAGATGAGCTCCGGGCCGTCGAACCAATCCCCATCCGCGATGACGCCGCAATCCGCCTCCCATTTGTGAGATACCTTCACGTGAGCGCGGGTGATTTCGTAGTCAGTATCGTTCTTCGTGACGGTAAAGATCATCGGGGGATTGTCGAAATTCTTGCTTCCCATCAAAACGACGCCGGGGTCTTTGTCAAAGTCCGGCATCATGCTGATATCGAGGCCTTCACCAAGGTAGGACAGCGGCAGATCTTCTTCCTTGCGAAACCGGATCGCGCATACCTTCTGAACCGTATACATCGCGACTGACGGTTGGCCGCGCATTTCCCTGACCACACACTCATCGTAAGAGCGGGGCCAATCCAGGTACCACACAACGCCGCCTGCGATGACCGCCGCGACAATGACGCTCAAGGTAATTCCAACAAACCACCTAAACATTACGTCTCCCGACAGAGCGATCTCAGAAAAGAGCCTTTGCAGCAATCTCCAGCCAGTTGATGATCATATCAAACGCGTGGTGTAGGCGATGGAGTTGAACCCCAGCGTCTACGGAAGAATCTTAGCCAAACGCCCGATTTTAGTTCATAAGATCAGCTTCGTGAACTGAAACAGGTTCTTTTATGAACCGTTGTAATACCGCTATTATGCAGCAAAGTAAGGGTATTTTCCGGTTTCCCCTTTCTAAAGACGGTAAACTGTCTCTAGAGATAGGGGTGCATCCTCCGTAAAAAACGAACCTCATGAATGGAGGTTTCGATGCAGGAGCTGATTGAAATTGTGAAAAGCGTCATCGCGGCACCGGGCGGGATTCAGGCCCTGGTGCTGATCGCGGGATTCGGCCTGGCTGCGTTCGCGATCTACGCCGTGCTTAAAGTGTCAAAGGAGGGGAGCTGATGCCGTTACGAGACTGGGTCCGTCTGCCGACCGAATGGATCGAAGATCACGGTCTCGAAGCGTTCACCTGGGGCGGCACCGACGGCAAAGGATCCGACAACACCGCGGGTCTGATGGCGCTGATGGCGATCGCCCACCATGCGAACGATGAAACTGGCGTCGCCAGGATGACCTATGACGAGGTATGTCTCGCGACAGGGTTAAGTCGCGCCAAGCTGTCGAACGGATTGGACGTGCTGGAGGCCCAGCAGATCATCACTCGCGAACCCGCCGGCCGCAGCACCTTCGGCTTGACGAACTACGATCGCGCTGGCGGCTGGGGAAAGCTGCCGGCGAGAAAGCTTTATTCCCTGAATCGGATCGCGGCCTTTTCTGACTTTCACCTGCGCAGCCCGGCAGAGCTGGTCGCTTTGAAGCTCTATTTCCTGTTCGTCGCTCGGCGCGGCAATGACACCAACATGGCGAACATCAGTTTCGACAAAATCGAGGAATATACCGGCCTAGAACGTCATCGGATAAAGACCGGGGTGACGTTGTTGGGTGCTGCCAGCCTCGTGCATGTCGAGCACGTCCCAAGTTCTGTGAATAGTCACGGTATTGCCAACGCCTACCGGCTGATTGGCATCGATTCGCACGTCCACATGGGCACCCGAGGCCGGGGGATGGAAGCCATGGATTTTGACGGGGTGTAATTCAATAGATGGCCAATCCATTGACGAAACTGGAAGTCGCCCGGCAGCAGCTCGGCACGGCGACGGAGCTGTTTATTCGGGATCGTGATCCCGTATCAGTTCAATGCCTGGCCTGCGGCGGCGCCGAACTGATTGAGGCCATCGCCGGCTTGAACAATGTCGAGCCGCTTTCAACCCACATGCTCGAGACCGTCCCAGACATGGACACAAAGCGGCTCCGAAACATTCAGCGCCAGTATTGGAACGCGTTTAAGCACATGACGGATTTTGGCGGCCAGCCGCGCGACGACACGGAAACCCTGGCTGCATTCAATGACACCCGGAACGACGCGGCGCTTTTCGTCGGGTGGTGGGACTATCAGGCAGTCACCAAAAGGCTACCGCTGCCGGTACAGGTTTTTCAGGTTTGGTGGTATGCGCTCAATGAAAAGAGCCTCGCGGAGGGCGCCGACCTGGCTGCTATCCGTGAGACATTTCCGAACATCACGGCCGCCGGCCGCGACGAGCAGAAGCGCCGACTTCGACGAACGATCGAGAAGTACCGCGACAATAAAGAAATACTTGCAGATCCCCGGACCGAGGTTGGGCCGCTTTGCATTTCGGCCAAGTCACGCACCTGACGACGCAGTTTTGCAATGCGGCGCATTACTAGACAATCCGCGCCAACCCCGGCACCCAGCGACTGGATGGGCCGGCCGTAGCGGAGCCACCTACCGGCTGCCACGGTTGACGTAGAGCCAGGCGGCCAGCCCGAGTGCAACGGCTGCGAAGCCCCAGCCATTGTTTACGGCCGCGAGCAGGGGAATGAGATCAATCGGTTTCATAGAAGCCTCCAGAGTTTCGGCGTGAGGCTCCCTAATGGGCACACAGGAAAGCCCAGCAACGCACCGCGCCGCCAAACTATGGCGTTGTCGGATGCGTCAACCGCTCCCTGGAATTGGGACACTCAGCTGCGCACCCGCGCAGCCCTCGGAAAATGTCTGCTGGGAGCGGTCGCGTCGGCCGGAAATGGTCGGAAATGGTCGGAAACCCGGTTTTCGACCGCGCTAATTGCCGGCGATTCGGGGGGCGAGGCCTATTATTCGCGCTCAACAAAAACGGCATTCCAAAGCTTACTAGCGCGAGGCTTAATGGTACTCGGCGCATCGCTATGCCCGTGGTCACTGCACCACTGCTGCATGGCTTTTTGAATATCCGCCGGCCGCTTTGGTATTAACTCGCCTACAAAAACTTGCCGGCAGATTTCAACCCATAGATCGTCCCAAAACTCCGCCGTCGGTCGGCCGCCCTTGGGTGCTGATTGCACCGTTTCGGGAAGCACGGGGTCCGCGGGGCTCAAAGCCTGAGCTGGCACCATCGCCTCGATGTCCGGACGGTAGAACATCACGGCGAAGGCCCGCAGATGAGCCTTGTGGTCTAACCACGTTTCAAAATCGCCCGTGACCCAATTACATTTCAGGGCCGCTTCGCCTTCAGCCCACCAAAACTCTCTGGGGATCACGGCATCCTGCCGCCATATTTTATCGCCGATCATGAACTGCCGGCATCGAGCACGTACCAAACCTCCATGAAGTCTCTTGCAAACAGTCGTGGACGTTGAAAAACCAAGCGCTGGCCGAAGCAACTTTGAAACAGCGTCGGCGGTCAACCAAACCGCCGGCGCGGCCGCGATCGTTGGCAATTCGGCCGTCAGCTTGTCGGCTTCTTCAATCGTACTGTTAAATTTCTGACCCTGATTTCCGAGGTTGGCTACAGCCATGGTTGCTTTCTCCCATGGGCGCGCGGTTGAGCGGCGCCAAGGTTGCGGTTAGGGGCGCTTGTTAACCGGCGGAACTTGTGGTGCTGGCGGAAACCGACGGACGACGTACATGGCGGCGCAGGCCAACGTAGCCAGGGCGATTACAGCCAGAACGGCAATGGCGAAGTAGCCCTCGGCCTGACCCGAGATCACATGGCTGATCGAGATAGCAATACGTTCAGATGATTCTGGCACGGCGGCGCCCCCAAAACGACATCGCCGAAATTGCATGGATCCCGCCACGAGCCGCAACGCACTCAGCTGCAGGCGGCTGTTTTGGTGGCGTCGGATGCTCGGTCGAAGCTTTCTTCATTTGAGCGCGGAGATGTCGTGGCCGACCACGCGCAGCTGATTCTTGTCATTCAACCTGCCGGCGGCGAGGGCGTTGGCCACGCCATCCAGAATGCTGCCACGGTACTTTTCAAAAACCTTGATATATGCGGCATGCGGCGGGCTTTCGCGAAAGCGGCCGAGATCGTCCATTGCCTCACGCGAAACAAAAACCGTGACCGCCTTGCCCTGCCATTCGACCATGAAGGGCAGCCCGTCCCACATGGTCATGACGGTTGGAAGCTTGATGACGTTTGGCCGGCCGGCGCCGAGCCGAACACCAGGGCCGCCCTTGGGCTCGCCGCTGATGAACTTCACATTTTCATTTTCCAGCGCCCTGCGGATATCATCCGAGACCGACGTATCAAGCGGCCGGCGCTCGCTCTCGACGTCGCGCACAGTGCTCAGGCTGACGCCGGCAGCATCCGCCAACTGCTCCTGAGACCAGCCGAGCATGGCGCGGCCGGCGCGAACCTGGGCGGGAATGATAATGATAACGGGTTTGGCCATTGTAGCCTCAATGAATAATGCGGAGATATAGTAGATGATTATCGCTGATACAAGAGCCAGCGATTTTCACCTATAGACGTCGCGCAAGAAATGCAGATCCGTTTTTGGTGCATAAATCACAATTTATGCACCGAAATTAACCTACGGACCGAACTGACCTTTTCTGGTGCAGATATCTGGTGCATAATAATAACATGCAAATTGGATATGCCCGCGTTTCGACTGACGGCCAAAGCGTCGCTGCCCAGGTTGCCGAACTCACTTCGGCTGGCTGCGCGAAAGTCTTTCAGGAAACCGCGAGCGGCGCTCAGACCGAGCGTCTGCAGCTCAAGCGGGCACTGGCCTCGCTTTCAGCTGGCGACGTATTGGTGGTGACAAGGCTAGACCGCCTGGCGCGATCGACCCGCGATCTGTTGAATACCCTCGACACGATTGCCAAAACCGGCGCCGGTTTCCGATCGCTGCGGGATGCCTGGGCGGACACCACCACAGCCCATGGTCGCTTGATGCTGACGATCTTAGGAGGCTTGGCAGAGTTCGAGCGCGAATTAATTCGGACCAGGACCAGCGAGGGCAGGGCGCGTGCGAAAGCCCGCGGCGTTAAACTCGGTCGGACCCCCAAGCTCACACCCGAGCAGCGCCGGCAGGCATTAGCTCGGCTCGAGGCGGGCGAACCATCGCGGGAGATCGCCCGCACTTTCAATGTTGCACACACGACAATAGGGAGGCTTGTACATGCCCGCTGAAACACTTTTTCGAGTTGATCCCGAGCGCAACATGGCAAGGTTCTACAAACTTGACGTACAGCCTACGCTGTTTGGCGAGTGGGCTGTTGTGCGTGAATGGGGAAGGATTGGGCGAGGTGGGACTGTGCGGAGTATCGCTTACGACACTATGGGGGCAGCAGAGAAAGCGCGTGATCGGCAGTGGGAAATCAAATCGAGGCGTGGATATAAGGCCTCACTCCTCCGGGTCTGAGTTTAAGATTTGAAATGTCTCCAATCGAGAGAGGGCGCCGAGCGGTCCGCTTGTCAGTTACTAGTAATCCTGGAAAACGGAGCACCAAGGATTCGGCCTCAAGTGTCGTGACGACTGCCCTGATTCTAGTGACCCGTATCACCCTCCATCATGACCAGCCCTTCGAAGCGCGAGAACATCGCGACACGATCTGGAGAAAGTTTGTTCTCCGCGCGCTTCATGTCATCCGCTATTTGCATAGCCTCGGCCGCGGGAACGCCAACTTTCGTCAAGCCGTCGGCCGTTTTTATGCCGTCGCCGGCACACAGTACGAGCGTCCATTTACCCTGGCGCTTCCGCAACAAGGCACGACCGCCCATCTCGCCTTGAGCCCAATCGGCCACTGCGTGGTCTCCGGCAATCAGGGCTGGCTCGACCACTAACGTGTGGTTTGGCTTATCGAACATGACGTGCAGAAGCTGGCTAATGGTTGCCGCTTCACCAGTTTCGGTATCGGCGTGCGCCCGAGTCATAGATGCGGTCGCGAGCGCAAAAACCAACAGTAAAGTTCGGTCCATGAGGGATCCTCAACAGCAACGGGTCATTTGATCAGAATGGGCGATTTCACGTCGAGCTTGTCATTGTCCATGAACGTTATGACGAGCCCAAGCATCCAGGACCCAGCCGCCGGAATAGAGGTCTGCACATGCCATTGGTCGTCGCTCGCCAATGTCGCCTGGAGCGTCTGCTGCGCCTTACCTGATGATCCATTGGAAAGAGTGACCAGCACGGCCTTGGCCGTCAGCGGCTCTTCATTTGTAGTCTCAAGCTGGATGGTGATGTCGACCGGTCCAACTCGTCCAGGTGAAACAGTGACATTCGCCATGGCTTTGTCGGTATGCAGATGAGTGAAGAAGTCTTCGTTCTTGACCGAATTGTCCAAGGGTGCCGCCGGGGCAGCGGTCTGTTGATCCGACCATTTTTCGAGGTCGTGCATCTCAGCAGAGCCCTCAATCGTGGCGGCCGTGCCGTTGCGTGAGACCAGGATGGTGCGGGGGATGTCGCCTTGCCAAGTGGGGTCGATCTCGAATCGCAAGCGCTCAGCAAAGCCGTCGCTGAATATCCAATTCTCAGCCGTCCGTAAGCCGGCCTTGTCCAGCATCGATTGCGTGGCGTCAGGCAAATTTGGAACGATGTCTGCGCTAATCGTCACGACGTCGACGCCGGCATGCTCTTTCATGAACTGACCGAGCAGGGGCAATTCAACCTTGCAAGGTCCACACGTCACGCCCCAAAAATGAACAAGAGTCGGCCGCCCAGCGTGCGACTGAAGGATGTGCTGCCAAC